>NZ_JACHMN010000004.1 GCF_014204945.1 Allocatelliglobosispora scoriae | reverse complement strand
AGCCGGGCGATGCTGCGCGCCGAGACCGGTTCGCTGGCTGCCGCCGCCGACGACGCCCAGCTGGCGTTCGACCTGCACGACACCGTCGAGGACCGCGGTACGGACTTCCACCCCGCGGCGCACCTCGTCACCATCGCCCATGCCCGGCTGCACTCCGGGCGCCTCGCCGAGGCCGAGGACGCCGCGGACCGCGGACTGGAGATGGCGCAGCGCGACGGGTCCCACGCCCTCGCCGCCTGGTTCCCGGTCCAGCACGGCCATGCCGCGCTCGCCCGGGGGCGGGTGGCCACCGCCGAACGGATGTTCCGCGACGCCGCAGTCCACGCCGCGACGACCGGCCAGCCCGCCGCCGCGGCGAGCGCCCTGGCGGGCCTCGTGCTCGCCCGCGCCCAGCAGGCCGCTCCGTCCGATGAGGACACCCTGGCGGCACGGCTGGACGAGGCGATCGCACGGGCACCCCGCTCGGCGGAGCTGCACCGTGCCCGGGGCTGGATGCTGACCGGTCAGGGCAGGCTGGCCGACGCCCGCCACACCCTGCTCTCGGCCGCGCAGGAGAGCCTGCGTCGGGGCCGGTGCGCCGAAGCGGTGGCGTTGCTGCACGACGGCGTACGCATCGGCGATCTTGAGGGTTGCGGGCGGGAGCTCGTCGCGGCCGCCGCGCGCGTCGACGGCGGCCTCGCGTCCGCCCGTGCCGCCCACGCCCGCGCGGCGCTGCGGCGGGACCCGGCCGCACTGGCCGCGGTCGGCGAGATCCTCGACGGGTACGGCATGCGGCTGCTCGCGGCCGAGTGCCTGATCGCGGCGGCGGTGCAGCACCGTGCCGACGGCGGTCAGCGGGCCGCGACCGGGCTGCTCGCCAGGGCGGCGGCGATCGTCGAGCGGTGCGAGGGCGCACGCACCCCCGGCCTGCTCGCGGACACCGGACACGTGCCGCTCAGCGAGCGGGAGCGGGAGATCGCCACGCTCGTGACCGGAGGACGGAGCAGCCGCGAGATCGCGGCCGCGTTGTTCCTCTCCGTCCGGACCGTCAACAACCACCTGCAGAACATCTACGGCAAGCTCGGCGTCAACAGCCGGGGGGAGCTGTCGGCGCTGCTCGGCGGCGGTGCCCGAGCACGAGAGGACGGCCGGCAGTGACTCCCGAGGAGGTCGAGCTGGTCCGTTCGGGTGCCGAGGCGCTGCGGCCGCACCTGCCCGTCGTGGCACAGGACTTCTACCGCCGGCTCTTCGCCGCCGATCCGGCGCTGCGCACCATGTTCACCAGCGATCCGGTGCTGCAGCAGGAGAAGTTCGCCGACGAACTGGACACGATCGTCGGCTCGATCGCGCGGTTCGACGAGTTCCTCGACCGGACCCGGCTGCTCGGCGCCCGGCACGCGGGCTACGGGGTGCGGTTCCGCCACTACGGCGAGGTCCGCGCGGCGCTGTTCGGCGCCTTCGCGGCGGCCCTCGGCGCAGGGTGGACGCCGGAGGCGGAACGGGCCTGGCAGCGGGCCTACGACATGATCGCCGAGGCCATGCTGCTGGGATCGGCACCATCCCGCCCCCAGCACACATGGCCTCGGTGATCGACGGACGCCCGGATCAGCCGAAGGCGCGCAGCTCGTAGATCCGGGTGGCGCCGTCCGCGCCCTGGGTGGGGGTGCTGACGGCGAGCCGGACGTAGCGGCCCGAGACGCCGCTGACCGGGTGCACGGTGCTCGCCGCCGTGTTGGCGGTGACGGCCACGGCCTGGCGCCAGGTCGAGCCGTCGTCGGAGACGGAGATCGTGAACGCCCTGGTGTTGTAGGCGGCCTGCTCGCCGCCGGCCTGGGCGTGCGCGAGCTCGAACCGGCTGATGGCCCGGCTGCTGCCTAGGTCCACCTGCAGCCAGGCACCGGCGACCGAGGAGCAGAACTTGTCGGAGTTGCCGCCGCCGGTGCTGCCGTTGACCGCCTTCTCCGGCCCCTCCGACGCGCCGCAGCTCGCGCTGCCGGTGGCCGGGCGGCCCTGGGCGAGGTTGGTGCCCGTCCCGGTCGGTGCGCCGACGGCGATGTTGTCGAACGCGGCCGCGGCGTTGAAGACGCGTATCCCGGTGGCGCCGCCGGCGTAGGCGGTGTCGGTGACGCTGATCTTCGGGGTGGCCATGTCGCCCGCGTACACCCTGATGGACGATCCGACCGCGGTGATGCGCAGGTGGTAGGCCGTGCCGACGGCGACGGTCATCGCTGCCGACCCGAGCTGCGTCCAGTTGTTGGCGGCCCGGCCCAGCTTCACGGCGCCCGCCGGGCTGATCCCGGCGTAGTAGCCGCGGTAGCTGTCGGCGCCGACGGCGGGCTGGGTGACCCGGAACGCCACCCCGGCGTCGCCGCCGCCGGCGGTCACGGTGACGTCGGCGTCGTAGGTGAAGTCGCCGAAGTTCGTGTCCAGCAGCGCCTTGCCGCCCAGCGAGTTGTCGGCCTGGTAGCGGCCGTTCGTCGCGGTCCACCCGCCGCCGTAGGTCTTCCAGCCCAGCGCGTTGCCGTCGGCGAAGTTGTCCTTGACCCGCATCGTGATCCGCTGGATCGTGCCGTCGGAGTTGAACACCATCCGGTCGTAGGCGAGCTGGCGGTGGTTGCCGTCGGTCTCACTCAGCGGCCGCCGGTGGTAGAAGATGTACCACGTGTCGGTGCCGGGCACGTTGACCACCGAGTTGTGCCCGGAGCCCTTCGCCACCGCCGCGTCCTGCGCGAGCACCTTGTCCAGCTTCGTGAACGGCCCGGTCGGCGACGCGGCGATGGCATAGGAGACGGAGTAGTCGGGACCGGTCCAGCCGCCCTCGGACCACATCAGGTAGTAGCGCCCGTTGCGCTTGAACATCTGGGCGCCCTCGACATAGCCCGACGGCGTGATCTCCTTGTACGTGCTGCCGTCGGCGAACTGGCCGAGGCTGGTCATGTCGGCGTTGAGCTTGACGACGTTGGCGTGGCCCCAACCGCCGTAGTACATGTAGGCCTGGCCGTCGTCGTCGATGAAGACATCCTGGTCGATGGGCTGTGCGCCGTTGACGAACTGGCTGACCAGCGGCCGTCCGATCGCGTCGGTGTAGGGGCCCTGCGGCTGGTCGGCAACGGCGACGCCGATGCCGCCGAGGCTGGAGTTGTTCTGGATGTCGTTGGCGGCGAAGTAGAGGTAGTACTTGCCGTTGCGCTGCACCGGCGCGGGCGCCCACATCGCGTAGGACGCCCAGGAGACGCGGGCGGTGGTGAGCACGTTGGGGTGCTTGGTCCAGGTGACGAGGTCGGTGGAGGAGAAGGCGTCGAGGTAGGTCTGTTCCGAGTAGCCCTTCGACGTCGTCGGGAAGACCCAGAAGGTGTTGTTGTAGACGGCGGTGTCGGGGTCGGCGTACCAGCCGTCGGTGAAGGGGTTGCCCGCCTCGGCGGTCGTGTAGTCGGGCGGCGCGGCTGCGGCGGGCGAGGGGAGGCCGAGCTGGGCCACGACGAGGGCGGCGGAAGCCAGGGCGGCGGCGAGCTTCGTACGGGCGTTCATCGGGGGCGGCTCCGATGTTCGTGCGCTGGGACGGGCGCGGAGTGGGTGCGCGTGCGGCGCCGGCTGGGACGGCCGGCGCCGCGAACGCACATGTTCCCAAGAGATTGCACGCGATGCGACACGCAGTCAAGAGTGTGAATACATCACGGTCCGATGGGGCTCCGCTGGTCAGCTCGGTTCGAACTGCTCGACGCGGGACTTCGGCACCCGGCCGAAGAGCTTGCGCCCCGGCCACTCGCTCGCCGATCCGACCACGGTGAGCAGCGCCGGTGCCAGCAGGGACCGGACGATGAACGCGTCGATCAGGATCCCGACGGACAGGGCGAACGCGAGCTCCTGGAACGGCCGGAGCGGCACCAGGACGAGCAGGCCGAAGCTGATCGCGAGGGTGAACGCGGCGGTGCGGATCGCGCGGGCGGACTCGGGCAGGGTGAGCGCCAGCGCCTCTCGCAGCGGGCGTTCCCGGGCCTCCTTCCATGCCGGGCCGATGCCGAAGATGTTGTAGTCCGAGCCGAGCGCGAGCAGCAGCACGGCCACCGCGAACGGCACGTAGAAGGTCAGGCCGTCGCCCCCGAGGACATCTTGGAACAGCCAGGTGGTCAGGCCCAGGGTGGCGCCGATCGCGAGCACGCTGCACCCCAGGAGCAGGACCGGGGCGATCACCGCGCGCAGGAACAGCATCAGGAACAGCAGGTTGGCCAGGAGCGCCGCGATCGCGATGCGGCCCAGGTCCTGCGTGGTCTGGTCGATGATGACCTTCGCCACGGCGGTGTCGCCGCCGAAGCTCGTCTCCACTCCGGTCAGCCCGGCGTCCTTCACCAGGCCGGGCAGGGCGGCGTCGAGCCGCGACAGGGTCTGCACTGCGGTATGGCCCAGCGGCTCGTCGGACATGATCAGCAGGTAGCGGGCGGCGGAGCCGTCGCGGGAGCGGAACAGGTTGAGGTTCTCGGGGATGGCGGCGTCGCCGGGCCCGATCACCGCCGACACTCCCGGTACGCGGGCCAGCGCCTGCTGCAGCCGGGTCAGCTCCGCCTCCCGGGAGGCCACCCCCGACCCCTGCACCAGCAGCTCCGTCGGCGACAGGATGCCCTCGGCGAAGCCCTTCTCGGCCTGGGCCGCCGCCTGCCGGGCCGGGTGGCTGGCGGGCAGCGCCTCGACGAAGGACACGCCCAGGGTGATGTGCTGCAGCGGCAGGGCGGCGATGATCAGGACACCGGTGCAGACCAGCAGCACCGGCGCGCCGAACCAGCGCCGGGTGAGCAGGCGGGACCAGCGTCCCGAAGGCGCCTCGTCGAGGACCGGCTCGACCGGCCGGCCCAGGACGGTCTTGCGCCGCAGCGGCGACCGCAGCGCCGCCGGGCCCAGGATGGCGAGCAGCGCCGGGACGAGCGTGACCGCCACGAGCATGCCGATGAGGACCGCCAGGGCCATGCCGGGCCCGAACGCCTTGAACGCAGGCGACTTCGCGACGATCAGGGCGCCGGTGCCGGCGGCGGCGGTCGCCCCGGCGGTAACGATGATCGGCGTGAACCGCGCGGTCGCCCGCCGCGCCGCTTCGAGGCGCCCGGCACCCTCGCCGAGCTGTGTTCGCACCGCGGACAGGTAGAACACCACGTAGTCGGTCACGACTCCGAGCAGCAGCGCCACGAGCAGCGGTTGGGTCTCCTGCGGGACCGGCACCCCCATCCGCAGGGCGAGCGCGCCGCCGACGTGCAGGGTCAGCAGGATGGCGACTCCGGCGACGGCGAGCGCGAGCAGGGGTGCCACGATCGAGCGGAAGGCGATCGCGACGATGAGGAAGACGGCGGCGACGGTGGCGAGCTCCAGCCAGGGCAGCGTGGAGAGGACGAGATTGCCCTGCTCGACGCGGGCCGGAACGGAGCCGGTCACCCCGGCCACGTGGTCGTCGGCGTCGTAGTGGGCGGCGGCGAACTGTTTCGCGGCTTCGAGCTGGTCGGCGAAGGTGACATCGGGGGCGGTGAACAGCAGCGTGATGATGGTGGTGCTGTTCTCCTTCGATCCCGGGACCAGGCCGAGCGTGTTGGTGACGGGCACCGCGGCGATGATGGGCTTCGCGTCGGCGTAGGTGCCCTCGGTCACGGCCCGGGCCCGGGCGATGGCCTTGGCCTGCGTCGCCGCCGACAGCCCACCGGGATCGCGCTGCACCACGGCGACCCGGCTCAGCAGCGGGAAGCCGAACTTCTCGAACGAGCGGATCTCGCTGCGCACCGCCGGGTTGTCGATCGAGATCAGCTGTCCCAGGTCGCTGCCGCCCTGGCCGATCGCGGGCAGGTAGATCATGGACGCCCCGGCGGCCGCGACCCAGAACGCCACGATCACCCAGCGGAGCCACACCACGCAGGCGGCGTACCAGTCCAGCAGCCAGCTCGGGTGCCACCGCCGCCGGGGCGCCTGCTCATCCGTCACCGGGTTCGACCTGCTGAACCGCATCGCCGTCCTCCTGCTCGGCAGCTGCCGTGCCGACCGTCATCGGCACCGGCGGACCGGGCCCTCGTACGACGGATCGGCCCTCCGGCCCGGGCGACCTGAGCGGCGCTGCGCGGCTCCCATTACCCTCCGCACCGCATCGCTACGCGGGATCGGTGTCGCAGATCTGCGGAGGGTGGAGTGCCCTGCCCGGGTGGACCTCAGACGCCGGGCAGGGCACTCCACCGGACTGTCACAGCGTCGTCAACGCCCAGCTGTTGATGTAGCCGGTGTCGCTGGTCGCCGCGTCCTGCACCCGCAGTGTCCAGGTCCCGTTCCGGAGCTCGGGGGACAGGTTGAGCGTGTAGGACTGGTTGATGTTGTCGGTCGCCCCGCCGGTCCGGTTGTGCAGCACGTAGAGGCTGCCGTCCGGGGCGACGAGGGTCACGACGAGGTCGCCGATGTAGGTGTGCACGATCTCCACCGTGACCGTGCTGGTCGGGGAGGCGTTGCCGGGGCATCCCGACAGCACGATGGTGGAGTTCACCGTGGTGTTGTCCGGGATCGGCACGTCGGCGGGGTTGGTGCCGGCGCAGACCGGCGTACTCCCGACGAGGTTGATCGTCCACGAGTCGATCGTGCCGACATCGGCGGAGGCCGCGTCCTGCACGCGCAGCTTCCAGGTGCCGTTCGCGGCCTTGCCGGACAGGTTGACCGGGTAGGTCTGGTTGATGTTGTCGGTCGCGCCGCCGGTCCGGTTGTGCAGGATGGAGGCGGTGCCGTCCGGAGCGATCAGCGACACGACGAGGTCACCGATGTAGGTGTGCAGGATGTTGACCGTGACGGTGGAGGTGGCGCTCGCGTTGCCCGGGCAGCCGGAGATGACCACCGGTGATTCGACGGTGGACAGGTCGGGGATCGCGATGTCGGTGGCGTTCGTCTGCGAGCAGCCCGCCGGGCCGTTGACCGTCAGGGTGAAGGTGGTGGTCCGGGTGCTGGAGGTACCGGTGCCGGTGACGGTCACCTGGTAGGTCCCCGGCGGGGTGGAAACGCTGGTGGCGATGGTCAGCGTGGACGTGCCGCCGTTGGAGCTGATCGAGGTGGGGCTGAAGGCGGCGGTCGCTCCGGACGGCAGGCCGGCGGCGGCCAGGGCGACCGTCTGCGCGGTGCTGCCGCTCTGCGTGGCGCTGATCGTCGTGGTCAGCGCCGAGCCCGGGTTCACCGAGCCGGATGTGGGCGAGGCACCGAGGACGAAGTCCGGCCCGCCCGGGCAGGCCGCGTCGGCGCCGGGCACGTTGACCGAGGTCCAGGCCTTCTGCACCGCGACATACTCCGTGCCGCAGAGGCCGAACAGGTCGGCCGCGGCGGCGAGGGTGTATGCGCGGGACGTGTTGGCCGGTGCGGCCGTGTTGACGTAGGAGGTGTTGGACGTGAAGTAGACGTCCAGCGCCCGGAACCAGATCCGCTCCGCCTTCGCCCGGCCGATGCCGGTCACCGCCGCCGCGGAGCCGCAGAGCGGGCTCGTCCCGTACGGTGTGGCGCCGCTGCCCTCGGCCAGGTTGAAGTAGAAGTGGTTGGCGACGCCCGAGGAGTAGTGCACGTCGATGCTCTTGGTGCTGGTCGACCAGCACCCGTGGGAGGAGCCGTCGAGCGTCGGGTTGTACATGTAGCGCAGCGGGGTTCCGTTGCCGTTGATGTCGATCTTCTCGCCGATCAGGTAGTCACCCGGGTCGGCCGGTGCCGCGGCGTAGAACTCCACCATGCTGCCGAAGATGTCGCTGGTCGCCTCGTTGAGACCGCCGGACTCGCCGGAGTAGGTCAGGCCGCCGGGAACCACGTTCTCGGTGACGCCGTGGCTCATCTCGTGGCCCGCGACGTCCAGGGAGACCAGCGGCCTGCCGAGCCCGTCCCCGTAGGTCATCTGCGTGCCGTCCCAGAAGGCGTTGACGTAGTTGGTGCCGTAGTGGACCCGGGAGGTCACCCCGGCGCCGTTGCCGAAGATGCCGTTGCGGTTGTGCACGTTCTTGAAATAGTCGAAGGTCGCGGCGGCGCCGAAGTGCGCGTCGACGCCGGCTGACGCCCGGTCGGCGTTGGTGCCGTTGCCCCAGACGTTGTCCGCGTCGGTGAAGACCGGGCAGCCGGGGAGGCCGGCGTCGCAGGTGCGGCCGTTGCCGTGCGACGGGTCGATCATGCTGTAGATGCCGCTGCCGAACGTGGTGTCGATGGTGACGGTGCCGGAGTAGAGCGAGTTCCCGGTGCCGTTGACCTCCATCACCTCGTCGAACGAGCCGAGCACGGCGCCGCTCGTCGCGTCGGTGATGACGTGCAGCACCGAGGGGGTCTGCCCGTCCGGCCGCCGGCCCTTGACGACGGTCTCCCAGGCGAGCCGGCCGGTGCCGGTGCTGGCGTCGACGAACTTCTCCGGGCTCTCGACCGTACCGACGGTTCCCGCGAACGCGGCGCGGGCCGTCCGCGCGGCCTGGGCTGCGGTGACCTCGGCCGTGGTGGACAGGGACAGCGCGTTGACCAGCCCGACCGACGCGCCGTCGTAGCTGCCGTCCGCGTTGCTGTGCACCACGAAGTCACCACCGTGAACGCGCAGGCCCTGGTAGGTGCGGGTGTAGCGGACATGGCTGGCGCCGTCGGCGTCGCTGTGGACGCTGTAGATGGCATAGGCGTCCGACCCGGTGGCGCGGATGTCCGCCGGGTGCGCGGCGATCGCCTGTGCGGCGAGGGCCGTCGGCGAGGAGCTCCGGCTCGGCGGTGCGGCCTGGGTGGCGGATGCCGACACCGCCACGGACGCGACCAGCACGGTGGCGGCGCAGGCGGTGGCGAAGGTTCTCTTCATGAATCCTCCCCGGACTCAACCCACAACGATAGTCATGGTTATCTATGAATACCGGAAGGGCATGGCCGAGCGACAGGCCTGCGTCGATTAAATTTGACGAATTCGGATCGGTCGATCGAGCGGCCGCCACGGCGGCGCCGTCCCGTCGGGTCCGGTCAGCGAGCGCGGAGGACCGGCCGGTCGGCGCTGCCCGCGGCGGCGAGGAGGCGGGGCGCGTCGCCGTCGGCGTGCCCGTGGATCCGCAGCGCGTTGCGCCCCAGGTCGAACGCCTCCTGGATGGTCCGGCCGTGGGCGACACCCTGGTAGAACCCGGCCGCGAACCGGATGGCGGTCTGGTCGAGCACCCGCCGGTGCATGCCCACGCACGGCACGTGCTCGGCGATCGCCCGGGCCTGCTCCTCCGTGTAGCAGGCGTTGAGGAAGACGCAGCGCAGGCCGCCCTGGAGGATCCGGATCAGCTCGCTCAATGCGGCCGGGGGTACGAGGCGCGGGTGGCCGCGGTCGTCGGTCACCACGATTCCCGACGACTCGGTGCCGTGCCCGCTGAAGTGGGCGATCGCCGGGCGGTGGCGCAGCAGGGCGTTCTGCAGGTCGCCCAGGCGGACGGCGTCGGCGGTGCGTACCTCCACCAGGCTCCGGGCCTGCGCGTGGACGAGGGCGTGGTCGATCTGGCGGCGCTCCTCGTCGAGCCGCAGGGGCTCGTTCCGGCTGGGGTTCGCGCTCATGAGCAGGATGACCGCCGGCGGCTCCGGCTCACCTCGCCCGGGTTCCCCGCGGCCGGCGTGATGGACGATCTTGTCGCCCATCACGTGGTCGCCGCCGTACTTGTTGCCGTGAATCGTGTCGCCCATGGGTACCTCGCGTCGGCCGGTGGAGATGTGGACATCTGACGGACGAGACCGGCCTGCTGTCCGTCAGATGTCCGCAGACGGCCTGTGCGGCCTGAAGTCGAAAGGCGCGATGGTATGGGAGTCAAGCACAGCGAGATCGAGTTCCGGATCAGCCGCCGGACGATGTGGGTGGGCGACCAGGCGTACCCGCTGCAGGGCATCACCCGGGTCCGGCCGATCGACGTGAAGCCCCGGCGCGGGCGGATGGTCGGACGGTACGCGCGCAAGGCGGGTGCCTGGGTGGGGCTCGGTGTGCTCGGCCTGCTGGTGATCGGCTGCGCGGGCGACTCCCTGCCGCCGGTGGTGCCGGCGGCCTTCGCCCTGCTCGTCCTCGGTGCCCTCGCCTATCACACCGTGCAGCTGCTGCGCGGCCTGACGCTGCCGCCCCTCTACATCCTCAGCGTGGCGACATCGGGCACGGCCCAGGCGGCGCTCGTCAGCACCAACCGCGAGCAGATCCACGAGCTGACGCACCGGGTCGTCGACGCGATCGACAACCCCACCATGGAGTACGCCATCCGCGTCGACCACATCGAGATCCACGGCGACAACGTCCACGGCCACAAGTTCGACGGCGACTATGTCAACGGCGGCAAGACCCTCGTCGACGGCTGGGGCTGACCCCCGACCGCTGGGGCACGGTGCCCGCGCCGTCCGACAAGTCGACATGTTTGTGACGAACTATGTGAGCGCTCCCAATCGCCGACGGGTCAATCGATCCAGCTCTCCGCCCACGCCTTCCTTCTAATGACAATCTTCGATATAAACATTGTTACGTGGCTACACCCCCGGCCACGCCAAGGGAGGAAAGACGTGAAGGTTCGCAAGAGTTATCTGGCCGCGACCACGATGGTCGCGACCTTTGTGATGGTGGCCGCGGCCACCACTCAGGCCAGCGGCGCAGCCGAGCCGGCATCCGTGACGTCGTTCGACGCGGTCAAGGCCGCCACCGCGAACGCGGAGGCACTGGTGGCGGCCCGCCCCGACGCGATCATGAGCAGCGCCGGCGAGGCGTACGCCCACGGCAGCGCGATCAGCGCCAACGGGCTCAACTACATCGCCTACGAGCGGACCTACCAGGGCCTGCCTGTCATCGGCGGCGACTTCGTCGTCGTCACCGACGCGGTCGGCAAGGTGATCCTCACCTCGGTGGCCCAGGAGAGCCAGATCGGCACGATCGCCACCACCCCCGCGATCAGCGCGGCCGCGGCGGAGCGCGTGGCCCGCAAGCAGCTGGCGAAGGTCAGCTCGGTGGAGCCGACCCGCCTCGTCGTGTCCACGCTGACCGGCGCGGCCAAGCTGGCCTGGCAGACCACGGTCGTCGGCACCGGTGCTGAGGGCTACAGCCGCCTCACCGTCACGGTCGACGCCAAGAGCGGCGCGGTGCTCGACAAGCTGGAGCGCGTCCTGAGCGGCACGGGCAACGGCAACTGGGAGGGCACGGTCACCGTCGCGACGAAGCTCAGCGGCGGCACCTACTCCCTGTCCAGCCCGAACACGACCAACATGCCCTGCCAGAACGCGACGGGCAACGTCACCTACACCGGCTCGGACGACGTGTGGGGCAACGGTGTGGGGACCAACCGGGAGACCGGCTGCGTCGACGCGCTCTACGGCGCGGAGAAGATGGCCTCGATGCTCAGCGCGTGGCTGAACCGCAACGGCATGAACGGCTCGGGCGGCGCCTGGCCGATCCGCGTTGGTCTGAACCAGGTCAACGCCTACTACGACGGCTCGCAGGTCCAGATCGGCAAGAACAACGCCGGTGCCTGGATCGGCGCGACCGACGTGATCTCCCACGAGATGGGCCACGGCGTCGACGACACGACGCCCAGCGGCATCTCGCGCAACGGCACCCCAGGAGTTCATCGGCGACGCCTTCGGCGCGGCGGTCGAGGCCTACGCGGCCAACCCGAACGACCCGGCCGACTACACGGTCGGCGAGGAGGTCAACCTGACCGGCGGCGGACCCATCCGCAACATGTACAACCCGTCGCTCAAGGGGCACCCGAACTGCTACTCCAGCAGCATCCCGAGCACTGAGGTCCACGCCGCCGCCGGACCCGGCAACCACTGGTTCTACCTGGCCGCGGTCGGCAGCAACGCCTCCGGCCAGCCGGCGAGCCCGACCTGCAACGGCTCCACGGTCACCGGCATCGGCATCCAGAAGACGATCAAGATCCTCTACGGCGCGATGCTGCTGAAGACCTCGTCGAGCAGCTACCTCAAGTACCGGCTCTGGACGCTGCAGGCGGCCAAGAGCCAGTACCCCGGCAGCTGCGTCGAGTTCAACGCGATCAAGGCCGCTTGGACCGCGGTCAGCGTCCCGGTCCAGTCGGGCGAGCCGACCTGCTAGTAACGGCGCCAACGGGGCGGGCGGCCGGATGGCCGCCCGCCTTTTACTTACCTACATCAATGGATTCTTAAGCGCTTCTCAAAGGGGCGCGGGCAGAGTCGTGCTCGCCATGACGAGCATTCACCCTTCCGCAGCGGGACCCGGCGGCACCGGCGCCGGGGCGATCCGCGCGCCCCTGTCCTCCGCGCAGCAGCGGCTCTGGTTCCTCGACCAGCTGATCGCGCAGCCGTCCGCCTACAACGTGCCCGGCATGTACCGGGTGCGCGGCCAGATCGACGACGGCGTGCTGCGGCGCGCCCTCGCCGAGCTGATGCGCCGCCACCAGTCCCTGCGCACCGGGTTCCCGCAGGACACTGGACGGCCGTTCCAGCTGGTCCTGCCGGCGGACGCCGTGCCGGTCCCGCTCACGGTGCAGGACCTGCGGGCGCTGCCCGCCACGGTCCGGCAGGAATCGATCCGCGCCAACGCCGAGCACCAGGTGGCGCAGCCGTTCGAGCTGGCACAGGCCCCGCTGTGGCGGGCGGTCCTGCTGCGCCTGTCCGAGCGGGACCACCTGCTCCTGCTGACGCTGCACCACATCATCGCCGACGGCTGGTCGCTGCCGATCCTGCTCGACGAGCTCACCCGGACCTATGCGGCATTCGCCGCCGGGGAACCGGCACCGCTGCCGGATCCGCCGATCACCGTCGTGGAGTTCGCCCGGTGGCAGCGGGAGCAGCTCACCGAGGAGCGGGTGCGCGGGCTCACGGCGTACTGGCGGAGTGTTCTGGACGGCGCGCCGAGGGCGCTGACGCTGCCCGCCGACCGTGTCCGGCCGGCGGTCGCCAGCTATCGCGGCGACGCGGTCGAGTTCGTGCTCCCCGCCGACCTGCACGCCGCCGTGCAGGAGCTCGCCCGCGGCCTGCGGGCGTCGCCGTTCATCGTGCTGCTGTCGGTGTTCGCGCTGCTCCTCGGCCGGTACGCCGGTCAGGACGATGTCGTCGTCGGCGCTCCGTCGGCCGGGCGCACGCTGGTCGAGCACGAGGGCCTGGTGGGCTTCTTCGCCAACACGGTGCCGCTGCGGGTGGACCTCGCCGGGGACCCGCCGTTCGCGGCGGTCGCGGCCCGGGTCCGGACCACCGTGCTGTCGGCGCTGGACCACGGCGAGCTGCCCTTCGAACGCATCGTCGCGGCGGTCGAACCGGTCCGCGACCTGGCCCGGCACCCGATCTTCCAGGTCCTGTTCGCGATGACCGCGCTCGCGCCGAGCTGGGAGGCGCCGGGACTGCGGCTGGAGTCGCTGACGCCGGTGCGCAACCACACCGCCAAGTTCGACCTGTCGCTGATGCTCTTCGACGAGGGCGGACACCTGAGCGGGACAGCCGAGTTCGCCACCGACCTCTTCGACCGGGCGACCGTCGAGCAGTTCGTGGACCAGTTCGTCGAGCTGACCCGGACGGTCGTCGCCACGCCCACCGCCGCGATCTCGCAGCTCCCGGTCCTGTTGCCGCTGGTGGCGGCCCCGGCGACAGCCGTCGCAGCGCTCGATCCGACAGCGGTTTCGGACTACTCGCCGCCACGGACACCAACCGAGGCGACGCTCGCGGGGATCTGGCGGGCGGTGCTCGGCGTGGAGCGGGTGGGCGTACACGACAACTTCTTCGACCTCGGCGGTCATTCGCTGCTGGCGACCCAGATCGTCGCGCGGGTGCGCGCGGCGTTCCCGGTCACGGTGAGCCTCGCCACCCTGTTCGAGTCTCCGACCGTCGCCGGGCTCGCGGCCGCCGTGGCGGCCGCCTCGGCGGACGCACCACCACCTGCGGCGATCATGCCGGCACAGCGTGTGGCGGCATCCACCGTCTCACCCACCGAGGGGGCACAGCAGTGACATCAGAGACCCACATCGCGGTCATCGGCATGGCGGGCCGGTTCCCCGGCGCCGCCGACCTGGAGCAGTTCTGGGCCAACCTGGCCGGCGGCGTGGAGAGCCTGCGCCGCCTCACCGACGACGAGCTCCGGCGGGCCGGCGAGGACCCGGCGCGCCGGAACGATCCCGGCTACATCCCGGTCCAGGGAGTCCTCGACGAGGCGACCGGATTCGACGCGAAGCTGTTCGGCTACTCGCCCCGCGAGGCGATGCTCATCGACCCGCAGCAGCGCGTGTTCCTGGAGTGCGCCTGGCACGCGCTGGAGGACGCGGGCTACGACCCGCAGGGCTACCCCGGCGACATCGGCGTCTACGGCGGCTGCTCACCCAGCACCTACGCCTACCAGGTCTGGCTCGACGGGAAGGAGACCGTGTCGTCGCTGGACGAATACCAGGTGACGATCGCCACCGCACCGGACCACCTGACGAGCCGGGTCTCCTACAAGCTCGGGCTGACCGGTCCGAGCGTCGCGGTCATGACGACGTGCTCGACCTCGCTGGTCGCGATCCACCAGGCGGCGCAGTCGCTGCTCGGCGGCGAGTGCGGCATCGCCCTGGCCGGTGGCGCGTCGGTCGGTGTCCCGGCCCGCGGCTACCTCTACCGGGAGGGCGGCACGCTCTCGCCGGACGGGCACGTGCGCACCTTCGACGCGGCGGCCGCGGGGATGGTCGGCGCCGACGGGGTCGGGGTCGTCGTGCTCAAGCGCCTCGACGAGGCGCTCGCCGACGGCGACCGCGTTCGGGCCGTGCTGATCTCCTCCGCCGTGGGCAATCTCGGCGCCGAGCGCGCCGGTTACACCGCACCCAGCGTCGTCGGCCAGACGCGGCTGATCCGATCCGCGCTGCGCCTGGCGGAGGTCGAGCCGGACACGATCAGCTACATCGAGGCGCACGGCACCGGCACCCGGGTCGGCGATCCGATCGAGCTGGCAGCGCTGACCAGGGCGTTCCGTGCCAGCACCGACAAGGTCGGATTCTGCGCCGTCGGCTCGGTGAAGACGAACATCGGGCACACCGACGCGGCCGCGGGAGTGGCGAGCTTCATCAAGACGGTGCTGGCGCTGGAGCACCGGCAGATCCCGCCGAGCCTGCACTTCACCACCGGCAACCCGGAGATCGACTTCGACAACAGCCCGTTCTTCGTCAACACCGAGCTGCGCGAGTGGCAGGGCGAGGGCGGGCCGCTGCGGGCCGGGGTCAGCTCGTTCGGCCTGGGCGGGACGAACGCCCACGCCATCCTGCAGGAGGCGCCGCCGCGCCCGACCGCCCCGGTCGCGAGGTCGGCCCGTCTGCTGACCCTGTCGGCCGCGACCGGATCCGCGCTCGACGCGATGACGGCGAACCTCGCCGAGCACCTCAGCGCTCCCGGCGTCGACCTGGACAGCGTCGCCTACACCCTCCAAACAGGACGACAATCCCTCACCCTTCGCCGGTACGCCGTGTGCACCGACCCGGCCGACGCCGTCGCCGTGCTGACCGGCGCGGTCGACGGCCGCCTGGCGACGGCGACGCGCCCGGCGAGCAAGCGCCCTCTGGTGTTCCTGTTCCCGGGGCAGGGTGCGCAGCACCTCGGCATGGCCCGGTCCCTCTACGACCAGGTGGCACCGTTCCGATCCGCCGTGGACGAGTGCGCCGAGCTGCTCGTCGAGCACCTCGGGCTGGATCTGCGGCAGCTGCTCCGGCGCTCCGACGACGCGGCGGCCGAGCAGCTCACCCGGACCGCCATCGCCCAGCCCGCCCTGTTCACCATCGAGTACGCGCTGGCCCGCACGCTGATCGGGGCGGGCGTCGTGCCGTCGGCGATGCTCGGGCACAGCGTCGGCGAGCTGGTCGCGGCGTGCCTCGCCGGAGTCTTCACCCTGCCCGACGCGCTGCACCTGGTGGCGCGGCGCGGACGGCTGATGCAGGACCAGCCGGGCGGGGCGATGCTCGCCGTCTCCCTCGCCGAACCGGACCTGGCGCGGCTGCTGCCGGCCGGGCTCGCCGTCGCCGCCGTCAACGGCGCGGACCGGTGCGTCGTCTCCGGCCCGCACGACGCGGTGGACGCCTTCGCCGCGCTGCTCGCGACGCTGGCGGTGCCGACGACCCGGCTGCGCACCTCGCACGCGTTCCACTCGGCCCTGATGGACCCGGCGGGCGGTGAGTTCGCCGCCGCGGTCGGCCGCACTCCGCGGCAGCCGCCGTCGGCTCGCTACATGTCCAATGTGACCGGTGACTGGATCACCGCCGAGCAGGCCGTCGATCCCGGCTACTGGGCCGATCACCTGCGGTCCACGGTGCGGTTCGGCGACGGGCTGACCACGGCGGCCGGGCTCGGCGCGCCCATCCTGCTGGAGGTCGGGCCGGGGCAGAGCCTCACCGGACTGGCCCGCAGACAGCTCGGCGCCGACTGCACCGCCGTCGCGACGCTGCCCCGGGCGGGTCGGGCCGACGACGATCTGGCGACCTTCCTGGCGGCGCTCGGGCAGGTGTGGGCGTCCGGATGCGCGGTCGACTGGGCGGCGCTGCACGATGACCGGACCCCGGTCCGGGTGCCGGTGCCGCTCTACCCGTTCGAGCGGGTCGAGCACGTGCTGCCGATCTACGCCGCAGCCGCGCCGGTCCGGCCCGCAGCGGCCGCTGCCGCCGCCGTGGAGCCGGTGCGCCCCACCGGGCGCGACGAGCCCGCCGGCACCGTGCAGGAGCGGGTCAGCAGGCTGTTCGGCGCCGTCCTCGGCATGGAGACCGTCGCCGGTGACGCCGACTTCTTCGAGCTCGGCGGCGACTCGCTCACGGCCACCCAGCTCATCTCGCGGACGAGGGACGCGTTCTCGGTCGCCGTGCCGCTCGACAGCGTCTTCGACCACCCCACGCCGGGCGAGTTCGCCGAGGCGCTGGCCGAGCTCCTGGTCCGCACCGACGCGGTGACCGGCGGCGACAAGGAAGGCAGGGCATCATGACGATCGCGTCCGAGGCGGGGGTACGGGAGCTCCCGCTGACCTTCGCGCAGCAGCGGCTGTGGTCGCTGGACCAGCTCGTGCCGGGGATGACGGCCTACAACATGTATGCGCCGTTCCGGATGCGCGGACCGCTGGACCACGACGCGCTGCAGTGGGCGTTCACGCAGGTGGTGACCCGGCACGAGGTGCTGCGGGCCACGTTCCCGTCGGCCGACGGCGAGCCGGTGCAGCGGGTCGCGCCGCCCGGCGAGCTGGCGCTGGCACATCTCGACCTGAGCGGGCTGCCGCTGCCGCAGGCCGAGCAGCGGGCCCGGGAGCTGGTGACCCGGTGGCTCGACGAGTCCTACGACCTGGCGAACGGCCCGCTGATCAAGGCGCGCCTCATCCACCTCGGGCCGCGCGACCACATCCTGGTGCTGCTCTACCACCACATCGTCTGCGACGGCTGGTCGCTGAACATCATCTTCGACGAGCTCGCCGCGCTCTACGGCGCCCGGCTGACCGGCGCGCCGGATCCGCTGCCGCCGCTGCCGACCCAGTACGGCGACTACGCGGCCTGGCAGCGCGGCACCCTGACCGACGACTACCTCGCCGAGCACCTGGACTTCTGGCGGGCGAAGCTCGGTGACGCCCCGGCCCACCTGGACCTGCCCACCGACCGGCGCCGCCCGGCGGTGCAGCAGTTCGACGGCGAGCGCTACCACCTGACCGTCGCGCCCGACATGTGGAGCCGGGTCCAGGCGGCCGCCCGCTCCTATCGGGTGACCCCGTTCATGCTGCTCTACGGCTGCTACGCGGCGCTGCTGTCGCGCTGGTCGGGGAGCACCGACTTCCTGATCGGCGTACCGATGGCGGCCCGGCTGCAGACCGGGGTGGAGCCGCTGGTGGGCAACTTCGTCAACATCCTGCCGATGCGGGTGGACCTGGCCGGCGACCCGACGATCGGCGAGTTCGTCCGCCGGATCCGGGGCGCCACCCTGGAGTACTTCGCCCACCAGGAGGTGCCGTTCGAGAAGCTGGTCGAGGTGCTGCGGCCGAACCGGACCACGAGTTACAGCCCGCTGGTCCAGATCATGTTCACGCTGCAGAACCTGCGCCCGGTGCTGCCCGGCTTCCCCGGCGTCGACGTCGAGGTGTTCCGGGTCGAGCTCAACACCTCGTTCCTGGACCTGTGGCTGGAGTTCGCCCCGCGCGGCGACGAGGCGACGGCGACCTTCCGCTACATGACCTCGCTGTTCGACGGCGCGACGATCGTGCGGATCGCGGCGGCGTTCGAGCGGTTCCTAGCGGCCTTCACCGCCGAGTCGGGCCTGCGCCTGTCCGAGCTGCCGCTGCTGGGGGAGCAGGAGCGGGCCGTGGTCCGCGACGAGTGGTCGCGGTCGGCTCCGGCGGTCACCTCGGAGCTGCTCGTGCCGGACCTCATCGCCGAGGCGGCCCGGCTGCACCCGGACCGGACGGCGGTCCGGTCGGCCGGGCGGTCGCTCACCTATCGCGAGCTGGACGCCCGCGCCAACCAGGTCGCGCATGCCCTGATCGGGCGGGGGATCGGGCCGGAGAGCGTCGTCGGGCTGCACCTCGATCGCGGTCCGGAGTTCGTCACCGCGATGCTCGGCGTGCTGAAGGCGGGCGGCGCCTACCTGCCGCTCGACCCGGCGAGCCCGCCGGACCGGATCGCGCGGATGGTCGCGATCGCCGGGGCCGCCCTGGTCCTCGACCCGCCCGGCCTGGACCGGCTCGACCTCGCCGAGCAGCCGGTCGGGCCGCCGGTCGTGCGACGGGATCCGGACCACCTCGCCTACGTCATCTTCACCTCCGGGTCCACCGGCGATCCGAAGGGCGTCGGCGTCGGCCACGCGGCGATCGCCAACCGTCTGCTGTGGATGCGCGACGCCTACGGGCTGCAGCCGGAGGACAGGGTGCTGCACAAGACTCCGGCGACGTTCGACGTGTCGGTGTGGGAGCTGCTGCTGCCGCTGCTGACCGGGGCCCGGCTGGTGCTCGCCGAGCCCGGCCGCCAGGGCGACCCCGACCACCTCGTCGAGCTGATCGAGGCGGAGCGGGTCACGATCACCCACTTCGTACCGCCGATGCTCGCCGCCTTCCTGGACAGCCCGGACGTGGGCCGCTGCACCAGCCTGCGCCTCGTCGTCTGCAGCGGCCAGGCCCTCCCGCCCGAGCTGCGGGACCGCTTCACCGGGCTGCTGCCCGCCCGGCTGGAGAACCTCTACGGGCCCACCGAGGCGGCCGTCGACGTCACCGCCTGGCGCTGCGACACCGAGACCGGGCGGCACATCGTCCCGATCGGTCGCCCCATCGCCGGGGTGCAGACCTACGTCCTGGATGCCGGCCTGGGCCTGGCCCCGATCGACGTCCCCGGCGAGCTCTACCTCGGCGGTGTCGCGCTGGCCCGGGGGTACGCGGGCCGGCCCGACCTGACCGCCGACCGGTTCGTCCCGCACCCCTTCGCCACGACCCCCGGCGAGCGGCTCTACCGCACCGGCGACCAGGTCCGGTGGCGGGCGGGCGGGGTGCTGGAGTACCTCGGCCGCAACGACGAGCAGGTCAAGATCCGCGGTTACCGGATCGAGCCCGGCGAGATCCAGGCGGCGCTGACCGGCCATCCCCGCGTACGCCAGGCGCTCGTCGTCGGCCACCAGACCACCGGGGACCACCAGGAGCTCGTCGCCTATCTCGTCTGCGACCAGCCCGCTCCGGACGCCGCCGAGCTTCGCCGGTGGCTGGGGCAGCGGTTGCCCGCGTACCTGGTGCCGACGGCATTCGCCCAGCTGGAGGCGTTCCCGCTGACCCGCAACGGCAAGGTCGACCGGGCGGCGCTGCCCGCACCCGACGGCCGCGTCCGCGCCGTCACCGGCTTCGCCGCCGCCGCCACCGGCGTCGAGGTGCTGATCACCGAGGTCTGGGCGGAGCTGCTCGGCCTGACCGAGGTGGGCGTGCTCCACAACTTCTTCGACCTCGGCGGCAACTCGCTGACGATGTCCAAGGTCCGCGCCCGGCTCGCCGCCCGCCTGGGCCGGGAGATCCCGATGCTCGCCCTCTACGAGCACCCGACCGTGAGCTCGCTCGCCCGCCATCTCGACGGCGGCTCGCAGGCCGAGGCCGACCTCGCCGCCGCTTTCCCGCACCTGCGCCCAGGACGCCGCAGCGTCTAGCAATGCTCCAGAGAGGACGGATAATGTTCGAGGACGATGACGACCGCCGATATGTGGTGGTGCGCAACCACGAGGACCAGCACTCCATCTGGCCGGAGGACCACCCGGTCCCGCCGGGCTGGCAACCGGTCGGCGCCACCGGCACCAAGGCCGAGTGCCTGGCCCACATCACCGAGGTCTGGGTCGACCTGCGCCCCCGGAGCCTGCGCGAACGGATGGGACGATGACCGTGTCCACACCAGACAGCCTGTGGCGGCACGCCGACTTCCGGCGCCTGTGGGCCGCCGAGAGCGTCAGCCAGCTCGGCACCCAGGTCAGCCTCATCGCGCTGCCCCTGATGGCGATCATCGCGCTGCACGCGACGCCGTTCCAGGTCGGCCTGCTCACCGCGGTGGAGTTCCTGCCGTTCCTGCTCGTCGGCCTGCCGGCCGGGGCATGGGTGGACCGGATGCGCCGACGGCCGGTCCTGATCGCCGCCGACCTCGGCCGGGCCGCCGCGCTGCTGATCCTGCCCGCCGCCTACCTGCTCGACCTCCTGCAGCTGTGGATGCTCTTCCCGGTGGTCTTCCTCGTCGGGGTGCTGAC